>NZ_VHSI01000020.1:0-35260 GCF_013048705.1 Vibrio sp. A11
TAACCATCAAGGACTCAATAACCTCACTCCTGATGAGGCCTACTTCGGTAGGCAAAGATACGCAGCATGAGCTGGGTCAACCACTTAAGAAATGAGCTTATGTGTCCAACCGTTGGGGTCCACTTCTTTGTAATTGCGATGAATCCTGTGGCAATAAACGATAAAGAGCCGCCCAGTTAGCTGAGGCGGCTCTTTTTTACTAGAAAAAGTAAAGGGGAGCTCTTTTTCTGATTACGAGTATTTCATTGGTTCAGCTACTCATCATTTTTTTGCACTCTTCTGGCATGTCTTCCATGTTCATGCTTTGCATCATTTGCATGTGTTCTATCATCCTATCGTGATCCTTCATCTTATCCGCGTGAGATTGCTTAACATGCACTTTCTCATTTTGCGCGACATTGTGATGTCGATGCTGATCATCGATGGAACTTGTTGCTAACACCGGCATCGCAACTAGACCACTAAATAACACTGATACATATAACTTTTTCATAACATCACCTAACCCTTACTTATGCTTTGAACTGTTGATTGTTTTCAATTTTTTCCACCGATTGCTCGTTGGCTTCGGAGTCTTTCTTTTCACTTGGCATCATCATCTTCATCATTAAACCATGCATAGCTAAACAGATGATTAATGGAACAATCGCACTACTAAGGTATGCCCAACTAAATATCTCTTGGCTAGAAGAGAGAATAAATAATGGAATACCCACCATTAATAACGCGCATAGAACCATCATCCATCCATGACCTTTATGATGACCATTCTTGTGACAATCTGATTTTTTGCTTTTCATTCTCTTGCTCTCCAAAATAACTTTAACTCGTTTAACTGAGACTCAGTTTATCGCAACGCTTAGATCAGGAGTGGGGAGGGGTTCATGACAATTTTGTCACCTTAGCCGTTTTTCTTACCCCAAAACCACCAGACTATAAACACGATTGCTGTAAGACCTAATATATTGACTAACATAGTATTACTCCTCATTGGTTGTAGAGGCTGAAGCTGGTGTATAAAAGCGCAAGCGATTAGCATTGGTTACAACAGTAACAGAGGACAGTGACATCGCAGCCCCAGCGATGATCGGACTTAATAGCCAACCCGTGAACGGAAACAGAAGCCCTGCTGCCACAGGAATACCCAAGCTGTTATAGATAAACGCCCCCCACAAGTTCTGCTTAATGTTTTTCATTGTGGCAGTACTGATCCCAATCACATCTGAGATACCGTGGAGTGAGCTGCGCATCAAGGTAATATCGGCACTTTCAATCGCGACATCCGTACCACTGCCAATAGCAAAACCAACGTCTGATTGAGCAAGTGCTGGCGCATCATTGATACCATCACCGACCATGCCGACAACATGCCCTTTCGCTTGCAACTGTTTAATCCAGTCAAGCTTATCCTCAGGCATCAATTCCGCATGATATTCATCAACATTCGCGAGTGATGCCACCGCCTTCGCTGTATTGTGGTTATCCCCCGTTAGCATCACGACATGAATGCCTTGCTGATGAAAACGATTTATCGCACTTCGAGCATCATCTCGAATCGGGTCACTGATACCGAACAGCGCTTGCACTTGAGCGCCTATCGCAAAATACACCACTGTGGTGGCTTCTTGCTCCCACTGCAATGCATGCTCTGTAACCAATTCAACATTGACGTTAAACTGTTTCATCAGCTTGCGATTGCCAAGCAACACGCGTTGACCCGCATACTGAGCCTGAACACCAAGTCCGGTTAATGACTCGAAATCTGACACTTCTGGTAAGCGCGCTTCATCACGCACCTCACTTTGAGTAAATGCGATTAACGCTTTAGCTAGCGGATGGTTAGATCCTTTCTCCAAAGCATTGACCAGAGGCAGAAACTCTGAATCATCTGACAACGAGACAAAATTTGTTACTTCAGGTTTACCTTGAGTAATCGTACCGGTTTTATCCAGTACGACGACATCCAACTCACTGGCTCTTTGTAACGCTTCTCCATTTCGGATTAGCCCGCCAAACTCGGCTGCCTTACCGACACCGATCATAGTAGAAATCGGCGTTGCTAGACCAAGTGCACAAGGGCATGCGATGATCAACACCGAGGTAGCTGCCACTATCATATAGACTAAGGAAGGTTGAGGGCCAAAGTTATACCAAACCAGCGCTGTCAGAATCGATAGAATCATCACGGTTGGTACAAACACTGAAGACACTTTATCGGCTAGATGGCTGATTGGTGGCTTTGAGTTTTGCGCGTTCGACACCATGCTGATGATCTGAGCAAGAACGGTATCACTGCCCACTTTCTGCGCCTCAAAAACGAAACTTCCGTGGTCATTAATCGTCCCTGCAGACACTGAGCTGCCCACTTGTTTAACAACAGGAATTGGCTCTCCAGTGAGCATAGACTCATCAATCGTTGTCTCGCCCTCTGTAATCACACCATCAACCGGGACTTTTTCACCGGCTCTAACCCGAATCAAGTCGCCTGTGATAACTTGTTCAATCGATAAAGACATCTCCTTGCCGTCACGAATCACCATGGCAGTTTTGACTCTCAAATCAAGCAAACGCTTGATAGCCTGCGAAGTTCTGCCTCGAGCCTTTAACTCAAGCGCCTGTCCTAAATTGATTAAACCAATGATCATGGCTGTAGCTTCAAAGTAGAGGTGCCTTGCACTTTCCGGAAGCCACTGCGGCCCGACAACGACCACCATTGAATAGAGCCAAGCGGTACCCGTTCCCAGCGCTATTAATGTGTCCATGTTCGCATTACGGTTCAGAAAGGCCTTCCAAGCTCCAGTAAAAAAGTGCTTGCCCGCACGGACTAAAATGAAAAATGTCACTAAACCTAAGGCCAACCATAGTAACTGCTCAGATTGCGTATTGACATTCATTGGTCCGCCGAACAGACCGTACACCATCAACGGTACTCCGAGACCAAGACCAATAACGCTTTGTTTTACTTTAAAGCGATACTCCTCAGATTCACGCTCTTCTTTGAGGTCACTTGCTAACGCCTGATCGACAATTTCTTCTGCGTCATATCCTGCGCCTTGTATCGCCTCAATTAGTACGCTGGCAGGCTGACTTGAAACCACGGTCGCCGTTCGATTCGCAAAGTTCACGTCAACAGAGTCGACACCTGACACCGATATAAGAGCACCTTCAATCGTGTTAACACAACTTGCGCAAGTGACACCGATTAATGACAGCTCGATACTGACATCCAACGCCTGTGTTGTTTTCACTTTGTTCGATTTAATTACATCCGTAGTTTGTGGTTGCGTGTCATCAGTCATACCGCTATAACCCAGTTCGACTAATACGCTTTCAATGTCATTGCCGTTCAAACTGCTATTCACAACCAATGTTTGATTTTCTAAATCAACAACCACTTGAGCAGCACCATCCAATGCACCTATCGCTTGAGTGATTTTACCCACACAGTGTTGGCAAGTAACATTAGATAATGATGTACGGTACTCTTGTTGCGTAGGTATTGAAGCCGCATAACCTAACTTTGCAAGGACTTCTATCGCGCTTTCTGGCAGCAACGTGGTTGTGAGCTCTGCTCTGTTTTTCGTATCATTAATAGTGAAAGATACATCAGGGTCTCTTTCACGTAACCCATCTACAATTTTAGCGACACATCGGCCACAGTTAATGCCGGAAAGTGCTAGAGAATACTGTGTTGTGTTCATGTTAGTTTTCCTCGGGTAATACTTGATGGTGCTTCTCAGACCAGTCCTCGATTAAGCAACATAATGCGTTGCCGTTGGGCTCCATATCCGGTTTTTCATTCCACTCTGCGTAAGTTGCTTCCATCATGGCTAAATGGCGTTGGTGCTCTTCGATCTTTTGCTTGGTTTCTACGATTTTATCAGTCAGCATTTGCCTCACAGCTGGGCAAGGAGTCAGCCCTTGCTCGGAGTAATCAATGATTTCTTGAATCTGGCTAAGGCTAAAACCAATAGATCGCGCATGAGAAATGAACTTCAGGCGATTAACCGCACTTTGCTGGTACATCTTGTAGCCATTGTTGGGGTCTCGCTCTGCATAAAGAAGGCCCTTTCTAGTGTAAAACCTGACTGTTTCAGCAGTCACACCTGCTGCTCTCGCAATTTCAGTTGTCAACATAATCCATGCCTCTGAAGGTTTAACGCACATGAAACTTTATTCGTTTTATGTTGCTAGCCAAAAATAAATGCGACTAAAAATATAATCACAAACAACCCAATAAACAGTTTAAGTAACAACTTAGGGTCACTGCTCCCACCGTTTGGGGCTTTGTTACAACAACTCATAACTATCTCCAATTCGTTACCAATGTGTATTAGTTGTAGCTTAAAACCTATGTGTTAGACATAGGTCAAGCATATTGAGAAAAAATTTAAGAGGTATGTTATTGATGAGTAATAAATTGGGAGCTAATTACAATAATGTAATGAACTCTAAATGATTTGGGGGCACTTCGGATTCAGATAGTGCCACGAATCACTTAACCACATAGCTAAAAACACTAGAGTTTCTCAGCAACCCTCCCAGCCCAGTCTAAGATAGATTCAGTTGGAATACCTGTCGGGTGCCCCTCTACTGACTTAGGGTGAGATATACCAATATGCTTTTTGAAGCCAAACATGGCATCCATTTCTTGTGTTGGCCATCCAAGAGACTTTGTTACCACGCCTTTTTTAATTCAAGAAAACTGCTCTTTCCAGTTACGAGTATCAATCTGTCGCAAGCATTTGGTAGAAATCCATTTATTCAGCCCTGTGACATCAATTTCAAGCAAGTAATTCACATGCCCATTTAACTCCACGACAACGCAACGGATCGTTCTCTTTGCACCAGACTCAATAAAGAATGAAAGTTTTACCGCGTGCGACAATGATATTAGTAATATTTTGGCAATAAAGATTGAAACTAATCACAGGGTAAATAATGCTTGTGCTGATTTTCAACACAAAGTTTCTCGAACTCTCGATGCTATCGAACATTAGCTAAGATAGAGGCGGTGAGTAGTCACGAAATTTGGTAAAACTACCTCGAAATCAACTTAACGCGCCCTGATGCACTATAACTCGTTTATTTAAATAAGTTATTATCTCATCAACTCATGCATCCTTTTTACTCAATCTTGCAAGAGTAAGTTAGGGCTCTGATCATTATTTAAACCTCTTAAATAGCGCAAGACCATTTCATTGCTTTTCCAGTCCCCTAGCTGGATCAATTGAGTTAAATTCATTCCCGCCAAATAACCATCTTGTAAAGCGCCTACTCGACTCGAATGACCGCTCCATTTCTTTCTTTGTACAGCCCCAAAAGTGACGCCGTCACACCTTTCACCCAGCGCATCGTGTGCACGGCGATAAATTCTATCAATTGTCATACCTGACATAGGTGTTTCTCTATATTCAACGGGTCTTAAGCCGTTTTTAGTTAACCAGCTGAAGATATAGTTGTCGTCATCTAAGCTATGACAATATAGTTCTAAATAACGTCTTAAGATGAAAGAAAACTTTCCCGTTAAGCGTTTCGGTTCTGGGTTAATTGACGTTTTTGATGTAACACGCTCAATATTTACATCACCATTGGTTAATATTTTGATGTGTTTTTTTCTAATGGCACCTATTTCTGCTTCTCTTAACATTGTTCCATAGGCCACGGTTAAAACCGTTAGATCTCGGTATTGGATTACGTTTTGCTCATTACTCCATATTGACATAAGTGATGTCAAATGATGCTTTCTAAAAGGTTTAGCTTGTAGCTCGATTAATTGAGACCCGGTTAATTCAACTTCATCTTTCGCTAAAGAATTGAAAAAGTTTTTTACAATAGGTTTTTTAGTGACATCTTGAGCCCCCATAATGTTAAGAAACAAACTAATCTGGGCTCGATATTGCTTCAAGGTATTAATTTTTATATCTAAATTTAACTTTAGTTCCTTGAGCCAATTTAGAAAGATGTGCTCACTGATTGGAAAACTGTAAACCGATGCATTTTTGCAATATTTGTCCCACTTCCCAACAACAAAAGAAAGCATCCTTAAAGTATTAATACTGTAACCGCCTCTATCTTCGTCGAAGCTTTTCAAGTTAAATAGTGCTTTCGGTAATTCATGCCAGTCTGGATCAAAACTGTTCGATAGATCTGGAAACTCAACCTTAAATCTTTTTAGTTTTCTTTTACTTTCTTGCCACTTGTTACCGACATCTTCTTGAGATTTTAATTGTGACAGTGTCACTTGACTTTGCAATTTTACTATCTGTTTAGAGGAGTCCGCCATGATAAACCGTGCCCGATAGTGTTATATAAATATAATTATATAACACTATTAGTTTTTTACCAAAGTCGGCAAAAAGTCTCTTAATTTTAGGGGAGGGAGGCAACTTCACTACCAACTAATCGCATTGCTCTGTAATCACAAAAAACCAACGTATAGTAAAAAATGCCACACGTTGGCTGTCCATATTGAAGTGTTTGTTATACGCCTTGCCTTGAAAGCTATTTAATACCATAATTAGGTATTTATTGGTACTTTGGGGATGAAATTTATGGCTAAGAACACAAGTATTACCCTTGGTGAACACTTTGATGGTTTTATCACACACCAAATTCAAAGTGGGCGTTATGGCTCTGCAAGTGAAGTTATTCGTTCGGCTTTGCGTTTACTCGAAAACCAAGAGACTAAACTGCAGACTCTCCGTCAACTACTTGTTGAAGGTGAACAAAGTGGTGACGCTGATTATGACCTTGATAGTTTCATCCATGAACTTGATGGTGAAACTAATCGATGAAACCATTTAATCTTACAACTGCAGCCAAAACCGATTTGCGTGATATTGCTTTATTTACTCAACGCCGTTGGGGCAAAGAGCAGAGAAACATCTACTTAAAGCAATTTGACGATTCATTTTGGCTTTTGGCTGAAAATCCCGACATCGGCAAATCATGTGATGACATTCGAGATGGTTACCGTAAATTTCCTCAAGGTAGCCATGTGATTTTTTATCAGCAAACGGGCAGCCAACAGATTAGAGTCGTCCGTATTTTACATAAGAGCATGGATGTTAATCCGAACTTTGGCTCATAACGCCCGGTTCTTACGACCCCACCATAATTTCCATATAAAACAATGATTAGACGCGCATCGCTCATTCTGATCTAATGAATTTCGCCAAAAACACACCGGATTAAATGGATTTAATAGGGAACCCCTACGATGCGCGATGTTCAAATTCTACAGCAAGCACTCGAAAACCAATGCCCTGACATTCACAAAAAACGACTTAGATCTCTGATGCTTGCAACAAGAACGGTACTGGATGGCTCTGATCTCACCCTCACCAAAATTGGACGCGCTCTCGACACCGATACCACGGTGAAGCATGCCATCAAACGTATCGACCGATTACTTGGTAATCGCAATCTACACCGTGAAAAAGAGTCCATATATAAATGGCATGCGTCCTTTATTACTCGCGCCAATCCTTTTCCTGTTGTGTTGGTTGATTGGTCAGATGTTCGTGAGCAACTGCGCTATATGACAATTACGCGCTTCGGTATCCGTTAAAGGTCGCGCTGTCACGCTTTATGAGCAGGTATTTGAGTACAAAAACTACAACTCGCCAACAAGCCATCAGCACTTTCTCGATAAGCTTCAATCTATTCTACTACCCCAAGGCTGCACGCCTATCATTGTCTCTGACACTGGCTTTAGAAATACATGGTTAAGGCAAGTCGCCAGCAAAGGTTGGTTCTGGCTTGGTCGCGTACGTGGCGAAGTCTCGATTAAGTGTTTTGCTTACTTATATAAGAGTCACCCTAAACGCAGAAAAGCGCATCGACACAGTCGAACCTGCCGGAAAAGTGTTCCATAAAGGCGAAAAAGAGCCTTGGTTTCTGGTCACAAACATCCCGAACTCTGTACTTAATGGCGTTAAAATCACCCGTTTGTACGCGAAAAGGATGCAAATTGAAGAGTCGTTCCGAGATTTGAAAAGCCCCGCTTACGGATTAGCGTTACGTCATAATCGGACACGTTGTACTAAGCGTATTGATATCTTGTTGCTTATGGCATTGATGGCCGAAATCATAATGTGGTGGAATGGCTTAATCGCGATACAAGCCAAATGGCAATATGACTTCCAAGCCAACACCATCAAGCATCGAAGTGTTTTATCAATCCCAAGGCTAGGAAAAGAGGTGCGAAGCCATCGACGATATCGGATAAAAGAATCCCAATATCACTGGGCGATGTTGGAATATCAGCGCCTCACCCATACTTGCAGGTTGGGCGAATTATGAGGGGATCCGCCAGGGCCGCGTTAAGGTGTGGACGGCGCTTGCCTATACTTGAGCGAAGCGAAACCGCCAAGCGTTGCGAATCATTCTTAAATGCTTTGTTATAGCTCTGCGATGTGAGACAGAGTTTCTGGATGGCGCTGTACCAATTTTAAAAGGGTGACAGCTTGCCCATTTGGTGCGTTTCGCCCCTGTTCCCAGTTCTCTAATGTACGTGATGATGTATGTAGCAAACGAGCAAATACGCCACGAGACATATTGAACTGTTCACGAATACTAACAATTTCGTCAGGCGAGATATTTAACTCGCTAATTTCATTAATTTGGTGAGTTTTCAGAGTTAATTTACCCTCTGAGTGCTCTTTAGCTTCAACAAGTGCTGAACTTAATTCTGCAAATAGGTCACGATTTCTCATTGCGCCACGCCTCCATAAAAGCCTTTAACTGTTTCTTTTGATCTGCGGTTAAGTCTGACATTTCATTTTTGTCAAAAATCGTCAGCAAATAGAAGCGACGCTTTTCATCGAGGAAGTAATAGATAACACGTGAACCACCACGTTTTTCCTTACCTTTACTTGCTACTCGAATCTTTCGCAAACCACCTGTACCTTGAATTACGTCACCTTGCTTTGGGTTCGACATTAGTTCAGCTTGGAATAGTCGAAACTCCTCGTCACTGAGGTGTTCATTTCGGTACTTTTCAAATATGGTTGATTCAAAAAATACACTTTTCATAAGCAAAGTGTACGCATAACACTGAAACCACCGAAATCAACGCACAGTAAAAATGCCACGCGTTGGAAGTCCCTCTTGAAGCGTTTGTATGGCCATTATACTAACGTTTAACTATGTAATACATTGTACAACTAAAGGTGCTGTTATGAGAACAGAAATGCTAAGTACTCGTATAGACCATGAGACCAAAGTTGCTTTTACTAGCATCTGTGACGAAATGGGTCTTAGTACATCACAAGCTATTAAAATTTTTGCAAAAGCCGTGATTAATCATGGTGGTATTCCATTTGACTTACGTGTGCCTCAACCAAATGAAACAACGAGTTCTGCAATGAATGAACTCGTTCAAGGTCATGGGCATAAAGCAGAATCTGTTGACGCTATGCTTACTGAGCTAACTGAAGGCAAAGTGAAGAATGTATAGCTTAGAATACTCAACACAATTCAAAAAAGACTTCAAAAAATCACAAAAATGCCGATTTCGAACATCATTGAAGTCGGCAACATCATATCAAAGCTGCAAAGAGTCGAAAAACTCGACCCTAAAAATGTTGATCATCCTCTAACTGGCTGATGGGTTGGATTCCGTGACTGCCACGTTAAACCAGATCTAGTGCTCATTTATCGCATTTTTGATGGCCAACTCCAATTAGCTAGAATTGGCTCTCATAGTGATTTGTTCTGATGAACCTTAGTGGCACATAACGCCCTGCTAAGGGGTGAGCAACGCAACTACCAACTCACCGCATAGCACTGTAAAAACTAAACCAAATGCATAACAAAAATGCTACGCGTTGCGAATCCCTCTTGAGCAGCTTGTTATATGCCTTTTGCACGCATATACTTAATGCGCACTTTACATACGCACTGGAGGCAGCATGAGAAACTCATACAGCACACAAGCACCAAAGAAGGCGACTAATTTAACTCTAAACAGTGAGTTACTCGCCGAGGCCAAACGCCTTAATATTAATCTTTCAGCCACAATGGAAAAGGCACTTGAAAAAGAAGTAAAACAACGCCTTAAAACTGAATGGCTAGAGCAAAATGCAGAAGCTATTAATGCATGCAATGAACTTACTGAAAATCACGGTCTATTTTCCGATTCTTACCGAGTATTCTAATGTCACAATTTTCGCTATACCAAAATAACGATAAAAGCACTTCAACGGCATACCCTTACTTTGTTGATGTTCAAAGTGAGTTACTTGATACACTGAATACTCGATTAGTTATTCCGCTAACACCCGTTGAGTTATTGGATAAAAAAGCGCCGAATCATTTATGCCCAGTGATCCATATTGATCAAGGTGACTTTGTAATTTTAACTCACCAAATGGCCAGTGTCCCGACCAAGATTTTACGTGAACCAGTCAATGAGCTAAGTACTTTCAGAAATGAGATCATTGCAGCTATCGACTTTCTGATTACTGGCATATAACGCCCGCTTAAGGGGCTGACAACGCTACTACCAAGTTTCCGCATAACACCGTAACAACAAAAACCAACGCATAGTAAAAATGCCACGCGTTGGCTGTCCCTCTTGAAGCGTTTGTATAGCTGCCTGACGATAAAGCCTAAATTAATAGTGATAACGGCAAGAAATGATTGTGATAGCACTATCATCAACCGCATAAACTAGCCTATTCGTATCATCTATTCGTCGCGACCAAAAACCAGATAAATTTTCTTTTAGTGGTTCAGGTTTACCTATGCCTTCGAAAGGAGAACGCTTAACATCCGTGATGAGTTTATTTATACGTTTAAGTGTTTTCTTGTCTTGCGTCTGCCAATAAACATAATCATTCCAAGATTCATCAGTCCAAGATAATAAACGACTACTCATCGATTAAATCTCTTTGGCTCACCTTACCCGCTTTAAATTGAGCAATTGAACGATGTAAGTGCTCTGCATTTGCCGGAGAACGAAGTAAATGAACCGTTTCCATTAAGCTATTGTAATAATCCAGTGACATAACAACGGCATCTTCAGAATCACGACGCGTGATCACGGTTGTATCTGCGTCATTAACAACAGCATCCAAAACGCTCTTCAAGCTATTTCTAGCTTCGGTAAAAGATACAATTCTCATAAAACCTCCACATGTACGTTTAATGAGACAAGTATATGACTAAAAAACCAACTTGTACAGCTAATGGAACATGCGAACTTGTAAGCAGCTAACGTCCGCTTAAGGGGCTGACAACGCTACTACCAACTTTCCGCATAACACCGTAACCACCAAAATCAACGCATAATAAAAATGCCACGCGCTAGCTGTCCCCCTTGAAGAGTTTATTGTGATTCACCTTGCTACCTTTGTAGCGCCACGCTACAATTATTAAAGATTTAAATAAAGGAGCACATTATGTCTACCGTTAGCATACGCCTTGATCAAGACCTCGTAGATAAAGCCGCTATCATGGCTAAAGCATTGAATCGCACTACACCAAAACAAATTGAACACTGGGCTAAAATTGGGGAAATGATGGAAGATAACCCAGATTTACCTTATGAATTTGTTCGACAAGCTATTATAGCTAAAGCTGAAAAAGAAGCCGGTAAACTTGAGGCATACAACTTTGGCTAATATTACACAGGTTCTTCAAACACCATCATTCAAAAAAACCGTTAAAAAACTCCACCAAAATCAGAAAGTGGATCTCGACAATGCGGTCAAAGCGCTTATCGAGGATCCACTTTCAGGCGAGCAGAAAAAAGGAGATTTGTCCTTTCTCCGTGTTTATAAATTCAAAATGGTTAAGCAACTCACTCTTCTTGGCTACAGCTATCAAGATGGGACGGTAACTCTTGAACTTATCGCCCTAGGCGCGCATGAAAATTTTTACCGAGATATCAAGATGTTTTACTGAGTCTGGGTGAATCATAACGCCGCCAACACGCGCAGATTTGTAGTGGAGGAGAAGCCGTAACGAAGAGGCTGTCGCCGTGCATGCCTTGTTATGCATTTTAGCCATTTCGCCGTAAACCTTCGCCCGATGAGGACGGGGATATAAGGCGTAAGACGCGATAGCGTCTTAATCTAGGGTAGATTGACTCTCTACATAGGCTTTTAATGTTTCAATTGTTGCACCGCCAGCAGTGCAAGCAAAGTATGAACGAGACCATAGGGCGGAGCTTTTACTCTGTCTCGTAAGGTGCGTATTTTGTAGTCGCAACATGCGAGATGAAACTGCTTTCAAGTTGTTAACCATTACGCTAATTGAAAGTTAATGAGCGTTACTACTTCCCGCGGGTCGATACATGCACAAGGAAGTTATTCCCAAACCATCCAAGGCATTGAATAATTCTGCGTTAAATCACATCAGCTGCCAATCACCAGCTGAGTTAACCTTAATGGTGGGCCAACATTCCATGTTTCAGTTGCGACGGGGTCGACTGCACCAACACATTCAATAGCGTATTTAGGAGAGCTCTTTGATCCTATCATAAGATCATACATTCCAGGTTCAGAACCATCATCATGGACTTCAACTATCTCGCCCAGCTCTTTGGCAACAATTTGCTTAGCCCAACCCTCGACAGTGCTCAATGCTCATTGCCTCCTAATGCATAACGCTCGCGTTGAATAGCGCAGTAAAACTGCGTTTGTTGCAACCGTTTTTTATTCCCGCTTCGCTTCATATCAGGTTCGCTTTTTGACAGATGAGGAAACCTTGATTTTCTCCTGCTTGCCTACGGCAAGCACATACACAAACAGCTCATAGTCTAACCGGTAACCAGCAGACGAAGTATCGAGTTGCTTATTTACACATCAAATAAGTTATAGTGCATTAGATGTAGCGGTTAGAAAGTTAATTAGTCTTATCTTGCTTAAGCCACTCGTCTAACCAATGATCTTAAAGAAGCGTATCTCGAATGGGGATCAAGGTGATCATAATCGCTATTCAACCTCTCATACTGTTGAACTCCGTGCAACACCTCATAAAAATGTAAACTAATGATACAGGATGTTTTCAAATACGACATTGATCACTCTAAGTCATGATGATTTCTTTTAAGGTTCGCCCAACTTTATAAACAGGCAACCTATGATGAAAAAACACGCACTCGCTAGTCTGATCATGCTCTCACTCTCGTTCCCCGCTCTCACCGCTGATGGAGATATCCATAATGTGACCATACTTGGTACATCAGATTTACATGGCCACTTTATGCCATGGGATTACGCGGCCGACAAACTCAACATGCGCGGAAGCTTAAGTCAAATAGCGACCAAAGTAGCGGATATTCGTAGCACCAACAAAAATGTAATTTTGGTCGATGCGGGTGACACAATTCAAGGTAACTTTGTCGAAACGTTTAAGGATGAAGCCACTAGCCCTATGATGCTTGGCTTTAACCAAATGGATTATGACGTTTGGGTACTCGGCAACCACGAGTTTGATTTTGGCTTAGATGTTTTACAGCGGTCGCTCGACCAATTTGAAGGGCAATCACTCGGCGGCAATATCAAACGACCTGACGGAAATCCATTTTTACCCGCTTACACCATCATCGAACGGAATGGTATCAAAATTGGGGTGATTGGTATGGATACACCGATGACCCAAGTCTTTGCCGAAGGTACTGGACGACTCGAGGGAGTAACCTTTACCAACCCTTCACTGGAAGTAAAAAAAGTAGTCGAAACACTTAAAAATGACGTTGACGCCCTTATTTTAGTTGCCCATATGGGCTTGGATAATGAAAACGACATTGCCGATACCGGGGTCACTGATATCGCTAATGCCAACCCAGAACTCGATGCGATTATCGCTGGCCATATGCATACCCGTATTGATAAAGCGATCGTCAATGGCGTAATCGTGACTGAGCCGGATAAATACGGTCGAGCTCTGTCTCGTATTGATCTATCGTTTGTGGAGAAAAACGGCCAATTCACACTGGTTAACAAAGACAGTTTTACCTATAAGATTAATGGCACTGCATCGGATCCAGAGATGGAAGCCTTATATCAACCTTATCACCAACGCTTGCGTACAATGGCAAACCGAGAAATAGCAGAATTAAAAGGTGTCGACTTGGTTCCTAAAAATGAGATCCGAGGGATCCCGCAAGTTCACATTCAAGATACTGGTATAAGTGCACTGTTCCAAGAGGCTAGTTTCTTCTACGCACCAAAAGCCAACGTGATTGCTCTGCAAATTGATAATGACAACGCAGAGTTAAACGTAGGCCCGATTAAAGCGAAAGATATCGCCTACAACTATCAATATGCTGGCGGCGAGATTACTGTCTATCAAATGACGGGAGCCGATCTTCGTAAATATATGGAATGGGCTGCTGGCTATTTCAATTCAGTCAAACCTGGCGATGTGACTTATAGCTTTAATCCAGAACGCCGCGCATCAAAATATTCGACCAATGATTTTTTTTCAGGTGTCACTTATACCATTGACCTTACTCAGCCGGTAGGAAAACGTATAACAGATTTAGTCTTTTCAGATGGGCAAGTAATTACTGATACAACGGAGATAAAGCTAGGTATGAATAGCTATCGAATGGGGCATCTAACCCAAATAGGGGGCGCATTAGAGGGAAAAGAATTTCCTGTCCTATTTGACTCTGAGCAAGCGTATGGCGAAGAAATGGGAACCATACGAAATATGACTATTCGCTACCTAACAGAAGAAAAAGATGGCGTTTATACCGGTAAATCCATGGATCGCTGGAAGTTAAAAGGTCTAGATATCGATCCACAAACGCGCGATATCATAAAAAGCTTGATCAATAGTCATAAAATTGATGTACCAAGTAGCAAAGATGGCCGTAACACCAATATTGCTGCTATCAACGTAAAAGGCTTACGCTTTAATACTAAAGAAGAAAAAGCCGAAGCATTAGCCGCTCGTAAAGCACAATTCGCTACGGCAACAGACTATGAGAAAGAAAACCTTGAACGAGAAATTGTAATCATCAATGCAATGAACTAGGGCGACTGTATAGCTTATACGGCCAGTCAAATTCTGACCGTATAAGTGCCCGCTTTCACGTTACCAATTATTATAACTATTTAGACTTAACTCGATTCGAGCTACATTTTATTATGTATTTTGTAATTTTTTGATCCATTTTGATTATTGCTCACCTCTTAAACTCTTTAAAACCATAAATACGATAAATATTTGATTCATCTTGTTTTATCATGACATCAAAATCTTCAAGTATCTGGTTCTTATATCTGATGAGGTTGTTTTTTAAACTGCTTTTCATTCGTCTTGGATTCGACGGCTCAATTAGTATTGATAAAAGGTATTGTCCAATCAGCCATTCTAGTTTTTTTCCTGACAAAAATTGAACATTGTTTGTCAGCATGAACTTGAGAAAACTCCGAATAGAGGGTTCTTTGTACTTTGATATTTTTCTTTGCTCAGCCCTGAAGAAATAACCGTGATCTCTGATTGCTGCAAGTAATCTGTGGTCGAGAACAACAAAAATATGATTGGTTTTATTTTGTGAGGTTCCTTTTCTCTTGTTTTTCATCGGATCGTGAACAAATCTTATATCTTGGATAAACCGAACCACTTTTCTATCAATACATTTTCCATGCTCATCTTTTTCTTCGACAAGAAGAAATGCGCTCAATAACTGATTTAGCCGTCTTTCGATGATCCTGTAATTCGATGGGTGGGGCTCTAAATTTAAGTTATTCGCCAGCTCGTAAAGGCTTGAAGATAGCACCACTCCATCACTTTCAATCTTCGAGTCAAAAGAATCGTTGTTTATTTTTGCGTTATTCCCGTTGAAAATGGTTATGAAAATGTCATCCCAAGATAATTTTTTTCCTTTTCGATAAGATTCATCAGAAAGTTTGATCGTTGTTGCAAACGCCAGTAACGCTTCCAATATGTCTCTATGAGGTTGCAGAAGAAAATCGCCATGCAAATTTACAGTAAGGTTTTTCCCATACGATTTTATGTCAATTTTACCCAGTGGATTTTCAAAATTTGTACCACCAGATTCAGCAACTTCGATGTGCTTATTTTTCATCGATTCAGTGATTTTTGCTGCGGGATAGAAAACAGTAGCCCTAGAATAGAGCAACGATGATATGTAGTTGTTTGGTCTATCTTGCTCTTCAATCACGTTTGATTGAGATGCTTTCTTTTCACTCATAATTTTTATCGCTTTATATCGTAATTTACATAAGTGCGACTGATTGACTAAAACTGTTCGAGATCTTTGAATCTAGATTTAACAGTCCATTTCTTATCAGTAGCTGATTTACTTCTATAACGCAGTCTCTTACGAATAAATGATACTTTTCTTGCCTAAAATGTGGTTTATATTTTTATTAATTAATGAAATCCAAGTCTAGTTTGCATTGCTTTTAACGCCTTACAAGCCTGAAATATCAACAGCATCACTCTCATCATGCAAAATTGGAAACCTTATCTTTTATAAGCACTTACGGTTAATTAAGGCGAGCACTTGCCATTTTGGGGCGACATTATCGTTGGCGGCCCAAGGATGGTGACAACTCACCGCGCAGATCCAGGCGAGGGTTTATGGCGAGATTGCTAAATAAACCGTAAGCGCTTAATTCTCGACATAACTCATCGCCCAACCACAACGATCTAGTCTTTAGCCAAGTTCCAAGGCAGTAACGCTTCTATTTGCTCAAGAGTTTCAGCGTATGGCAGCTGAGTAAGAAGGGTGTGTAGATAGCGGTATGGCTCAAGTCCATTCAACTTAGCTGTTTCAACCAAGCTGTAGCAGACAGCACTCGCTTTGGCACCTTGTGAGGTATCGGCGAACAACCAAGCCTTACGACCCACTACGAACGGACGGATAGCATTTTCAGCCATGATATTGCTGATACGTAGCTCGTGATGGCCTGCGTAAACCACCAGTTTCGACCATTGGTTAAGCGTATAGTTGATCGCCTTGTAGGTTAAGCTGTCTTTCGGGCACTTGCTGATGTTCTTTTCCAAGAACGCTTTCAACTCGTTTAAAAGTGGAACGCTGTGCTCTTGGCGGTAAGTTATAATGTCTTCAGCCGTTATTTTGGGCTGCTTTTCCTTAAGGTCAGCCAACTGCCTCTCAACACGGTAGAGCTTGTTGATGGTGTTAAGCGCGATATCAGCTTTACTTACTTTAGTATTTTTACCTTTTGGCTGAGCTTTTTGCGCATCCACGAACATACGGCGAGCATGATCCATACACCCGACATGGGTCAGACCATATTTCTTACAGGCAGCATGGTAGCCCGCATAACCATCGGTTTGCAGGTAGCCTTCGAAGCCTTCAAGTAACTCAACGGGAACGTCACCACTACGAGAGGGATCGTAGTGGAACAGCACACTTTGCTGGCTGGGTGAGCCACCTAACGAGACCCACATATACTTATCTGAGGTGGCCGATTTGCCAGGCTCTTTAAGTACTTGGATGCGGGTTTCATCCATCGCTACGATGTCGCCACTGTTTTGGTGCTCTCGTAGCAGATTCACCAGTGGCTGGAACACCTTAGCGGACTTCATGACGTAATTCGCCAGCGTCGCCCGAGAGAGTTCGCCGCCGTAGCGACGGAGCATTGTCTCAATGCGATAGAGCGGTAGGCCATCGACGTATTTTGAAGTGATGGCATGAGTAATCAGGCCCGTACTGCCAAGCGAACCTGGAAGTGGGTGTTTTGGTAGCTCAGCAGCGACTATGGATTGACCATCTTCGTTATTGAACACGGCCTTTTCTTGCATGTACTCCAGTACACGAACCTTAGCGGGCACGATATCAAGCTCTTCTTTCACTTTGGCGAAGAAGGTGCTTTTTGCGCCTACCTTTTGCTCATCCGTCAGATAAAGGAAGATCTGTTCACGAGGTAAATCACTAGACAGTGGCTTGCGACCACGAGGTTTGCGGGTTGAAGCGTTGCTTTTATTCTGATCTTGATTGTCCTTTTCATGTTGTTCAACCTGAGGGTCAGTACAGAGCTCGGCTTCATCGAACAGCAGGAACTGGTCAGCATTGGTTTTCTCACTGCTCGGCATGAAGCGTTTGATTTTAAGGTGGCGCACCACCTCTTCTAATACATCAATACGAGCAGATTGAGATTGTAGCTGTGCTTCTTTCTCGGCTAACTGAGCTCGAAGTTGCTCAATTTCAGCTAAATAGTTGATCGAAGAAGTCACAGTAAAATCGCCTTGAATGCCTTATGAGAACAGGGTTTATTGTACCAAAAACAGGCGCTTAAGTCGCTAAAACAATGACTCGTATTCCAACTTTTTATGCCCTTGCATCAAGGAGATATCGTACCCATCAAGTAACCAATTTATCTGCTGACCTGTGAGAATGACTAAGTCGTCAGTCCGCTTTGGCCATTTGAATTTCTCTTGGGCAAGTGATTTGTAATAAAGCACAAAGCCGTTGTTTTCCCAGAACAGGCACTTGATTTTGTTACGCTGCTTGTTGGTGAAAACATACAACTCACCGCTAAAGGGGTTGTGGCCAAGTTCTAGTTCAACGAGAGCGCTTAATCCTCGGTGTGACTTGCGAAAATCAATCGGGTCACGATAGAGATAGACTTTCGGTAGTGTCAATGCAGGTCTTAACGTGGGCTGGCGCATTAGCTCATACACTCTATCAGTTTAGCCGCGACGTGAACATTGTGTTCATCGATGCCCTCAAGTTGGGCACCACTTGGGAGTGTCAGTGTCAGCGATGAACTCACCTGTTCGGTGATCGTTTGAACCTGTGCGAGGGTAAACTTAGAGGTAACGGATTTAGTCACGGAGTTCACACGGTTGAATTTACGTTTCCAGTAACTGAATTGAGATTGGTCTAGGTCGTGAGTTCGGCAGTATTGTGCTTGAGAGAGTTGGGTAGTTTGCCAAACGTTAACATGATGCTGCCAAGTTTGCTGTAGAGATGACATAAAAGCCTCCATAGGTAATGACTGTTGTCATTATCGGGGCTTGGGTTTAAATGGGAATAATGTCGAGAACTAAGCGCTTACAATAAACCTACCAAATCACCACGCCCCATAAACGACTGTATAGGCAATTTAAAGCCATTCAGATGTAAACGCATAGGATTGCTTTAGAAGACCACTCAACTCACGCTCAGAGCTCACTGACGGCGTTTTTCGCTATGTTTTAAGTTGGTGCTTATTGAATCGCACTTTGATTTGAAATTAAGATGAGATACACGCTTCCCCCTATGACTTCCAAAAAGTCTCTGGTATCCATGGGTTGAAACATTAAATCCGGTGCTAGCGTTGACAAAACTTGCTGATACTTGCGGTCAGGCAATCAGACCAAAAATAATGCTCCGCAAAAAGCTTTACATCTCACGGACCGTCGTCCCCCTCTTCTTCAGTTTTTGTTATCGCAAACGGCAGTGACAAATTTATGATCGCTCTGATACGTTCGACAACCTCGTTATTGAATGTGGTGTTTATTTGGATGGCTCTTCGTTTCATTTCTTGTTCGGTGATGCCGATATCGTTAAGAAGCTTTTCAGCGTCGCGCTGACTTCCACCGGTGAAGTGCATATCCAACTGCATACACTATGATTTACATTCCAGTTTCTTGCTTTGACTTTATCTTTTTCTGTTAGCTCAATTTCAATTCCGTCCACGGCGAAAGTAACGCGACTGTTTCCCGTTTGCGTATCGACAACTTGCGTTCTTTCAACTTGCAGCTGAGCGATATGAATCGCGTTCGCCACTGACGGATTTGTGATGATAGAAAAAAAAAGATGCAATGATGAATGCAGAGCGTTTGTATTTCATTTTATCTCCCTTTTATTTTTATTCTCTTCGTCTCGCCGCTGGGCGAAACCACCTCGACTGAATCAGAAGTAATCGCTGTCACTCTGTATTGGTCGATGTTTCTTTCCTCAACAAGTTGGATTGCACCTGATACGCCATCGCTAAATAAAGCGACACTTCGTCTTCCTAGCTTCTGTACGTGGGTTAACTCCAAAAAAACAATTCTGCTGCTAACTAAATTTTTCGTTAGAATTTTTATTTGATTCTTCGCTTTCAGTTTTTTTCTTAGTCGTTGTCACTGATTTCTAAATCGCTAGCTTCTTCATCATCGTTTTCACCATCATCGACATTCTCATGATGTAGGCTTTCGTTATTATTTTTTTCTTGAACGATATGAGCTTCTTCCGTCTCGCTGTTGGCACTTTCATTTTCATCGTTAGGGATTAGGTTTTTTTTCTATCCAAATCAGATTCAGTTACGAATGTTGAATCGTCATGACGCGCATCATGCAAGTTTGTTTTTTCTCTAGACATTAAGATTGTACTCTTGTGTTTATTCTCACCGTTCTTGTTTTGTCATCGACGTGAGCAACAAATCCAGCACCAATGATCGTTTCGATAACTTGCATCGTTATTGCTGCTACAAACTCTCGATTTGTGAAAGGAAGATTTAACGTAAATAGATTTAAAACTTTTTGCTCGGTTCTTTTCAGATCATCAAGTTTGTACCCTGAAAGCGCCAAACTATAATTCAGAGCTTGGCCGATATTTTTACCGACGTCGGGATGTCGAACGTCCTTACCTCCAGTAGCGGAAATCTCTGCTCAAGATTCGTATCCACTTTAATTTTTGTATACCCACTTTTTTGAATGTATAGTTTCCACTGACATCATTTGTCGTCACAGTGGACGAAAAAACTGATGTGGAAATCAGCGCCAATGAATAAACGAATAATTTCATGTTTGTCTCCTTTTTTATCATTAACGACGCACCCCCAAAAAATCCCTTGTTTTCTCACCACATTCAAGGCAAAACCAAATCAGCTCCAAAGGACAAAAACCAAAAGCAAGCTATACAACATTTCAGCCAATGTTATATAGCTTATCTTTATATATATTATATATAGTGAAATTCTGGCCAAAAACAGAGTAAGTTTTACGGTCAAACAGAGTAAGTTTTACAGTCAAACAGAGTAAGTTTACGGTCAAATAGAGTAAGTTTTACGGTCAAACAGAGTAAGTTTTACGGTCAAACAGAGTAAGTTTACGGTCAAACAGAGTAAGTTTACGGTCAAACAGAGTAAGTTTACGGTCAAACAGAGTAAGTTTACGGTCAAACAGAGTAAGTTTTACGGTCAAACAGAGTAAGTTTACGGTCAAACAGAGTAAGTTTTACGGTCAAATAGAGTAATCACCTATCAAATAGAGTAAGTTTTACGGTCAAACAGAGTAAGTTTTACTGTAAGATAGAGTAAGAAATAGACTAAAAAGTGAATAATTAATTGCTTGGAATGGCGTGTTTTTTTAAATTCAGGTATTAACTAGAACCCAAAAAAAAGCGATCTAGCTTTCAAACCAGATCGCTTTTTTAAGCGAGTTGACTCTATTTACCCGTAAAGCTCAGTAAGCTTTTCTTTGGTTGCAGGATCAAGTTTATTGAAGTTTCGTGTTTTGATGTTGGGAGCACAAGCCGCTCTCTTTTCTAGCATAAGTACTCCTTTTGTTAGCTCGATTTGCTCATTCATCTCAAACGTTTTTACAACGCGCTGAGGGTTTCCATCGATTAATCATCTGCAATATTACGCGATATTTTTTTCGAAGTTCCTGTCTTTTTTCTGTCACTAGTTGAGACGGAAGGGTCGCATGCTTATCGCTTAAATAAAGAGAATAAAGCGATTCATCAAGGTCTTTTAATGCCCACAATAAGTCGAAAGTGAGTCGACTTTGGAAGCTAATTGCGTGAGTTTAAACGTGGACGAGTCTGAAATTTCTAACGATGCGTTAAAGTAAGTTAGCTTGGTTTCAAGTGAAAACTCGATGCTCTGAAGCTCTTCTTTGTAATGCGCCGATAGATTATTAATAGCATTTTCTATATCGAAAACCAGTTGATCAGCAAACGGATCATCATCACGAACTGCATTTAAAATTACTTTAATCTTGCTGTCAAACCAGTCTGCACCACTGATGAAATTGGTTTTGTTTTCACCTCTTTTTTCTTTTCTGCTGAACAAAAGTGCTGGTGCGTCTTTGGTTAAAAAAGTCACATTTAAGTGCGGTATTTCTGGTTTTTTTTTGCGCTGTCGTGGTTTTTTTATCTCAGGATTGTATTCGATATTCACAGAGTCACTCTCTTTTATGTTGCTTTATTTTTTATAGCGTCATTCACTTTTAACTCTCCGATTTACTGATTATCTGGTAGATCGTTTCATCTTTCTTTTCATTAATTTTAATGCCTGATACTTTGGAGATTTCTAGTATCACCCTTACATTTTTTAAACCCAATCGAGTTTGAATCATCAACTTTTTATTTTATGGCTTCGATGTTTTCACACACGTCGTTGATTATGTATGCTTTAATTTTTTTTTTTGACATTCTGCCTAATTCATCTTGTTTTTTATTCGTCAGTGCCAATTTTTTTCCTCACAAGCGGCTCGAAATGTTGTTATAAGACTCAAACATTCAGGCTGGGAACGAGCCTAAAAATGCGGCTTAGACTTTCTTTTTGAAACGCCTTCGAAAGGTGTAGCGTTGAGTGGAAGTTGTTCATCTCAATCTTAATTGGCCACTGCTGACCATCAATAGCCAAGGTAATTTCACGCGATGGAATACGACGAGGTACTAAGGTGAGAGATAATGCGGGTGTCTCCTGATCTGGTGGAGTTATGTACGGTGATGCCGGTGACTCTTTGTCAGTGGCGATATATACACATGACCCTTGATTTGCGTCTGAGCATCTCTAGATGGTCCAGAAACCAAGGAATAACCAGTCACAAAGACATGGTCGGTTTCATACTCATGCTCCACTTTTCTGGATCGTAAGTTGTCACCAACCCCAACAAACATAAAACCAAGGCATTACCGATAAAAATGCTGATCACTAGCCCTAATGGAATTGGGGCCACCTCATCGGTACTCGAAAGCAGGAAAGGCGGCGGGTCATCGTTATAGGAAGAAATATTCACAGGTTCCATAGTCACTCCTCCTTGTTGGAATTGAGAAGTGAAGAATGCCTTGGGATGGGCTGGATATCGAATTATTGATGGTTTTGAGGTGATTTAGGGTAATTGGCAGTTTACGTTCAGACCCAACTTACATGATGCAGAAATTATTAACTTCGAGGCGTATTTCCTCAATGCTCACGTTTTCAACTCAAGTGCGCGAGCTTATACCGAGTGCTACGCCCACCGGCTTCACTTTTTACTACGCAACCAAGCTCGACCAAAGCCGCTAAATGACGAGAAGCGGTTGGCTTACTCACTTTCGCCACTTTATGATATTGCGACGTATTAATGCCTTGGTCAAAATCCCCATCAAGCATTCGATTGAGCACTTTTACTTGCTCCGAGGACAGTCGTGTTTGATCGACATTTCGCCAGAAGTTTGTTTTAAAAACCGTTTGGTCGATTTCTTCGAGCACATTGGTGAATGTTTCACCTAAGGTGTTTAAAAACCACATAAGCCAAGCGGTAATATCAAGTTCACCTTTCTGGGATTGCTCTAATATTTCGTAGTAGCTTTTACGATTGGCTAGAATCGCCACTGACATTGCATAGAAACGGACAGATTGGTGCTCAGCCTGGGCCAGCGCCAAATCAGTGAGTAAGCGGGTGATCCTGCCATTGCCGTCATCCAAAGGATGGAGCGTCACAAACCAGAGATGTGTTATCGCAGCTCTAAGTAATGGATCTAAAGTTGGGTTCTCACGAGAGTCATTAAACCAGCGGATGAACACGTCTAGTTCGGACTCAAGCACATCTCGGCTTGGTGCTTCAAAATGTACCGTGGGTTTATCAATCCTACCCGACACAACCTGCATAGGCTCTTCGCCGCGCAACTGCCCCCCTATCACAGGATTAAACATGGTGTAACCTTCAGGAAACAGTCGTTTATGCCATTGTAATATTCTCTCAAGTGAGAGCGGCGAGTCTAAATTCTCCACCGCATCTAGCATTATTTCCGCGAGGCCGTCAGTGCGTTCAGTGGTTGGAAATGGTTTTTCTTCACAAAGACCGAGCTTATTAGCCAACGACGAGCGAACAGAAAAAGCGTTGAGCTTCTCACCTTCAATGGCACTCGAATGAATAATGTTCGCCAATAGCGTGTCTAACATACTTTGCTTTTGGTCTTTAGGTTGGCTCGACATCTTGCCCAACAACATCCCTTGGTGAAAGCGAATGTCTCGTAATTTGGGGTCAATGACTTTTTCATCCCAGATAAAGTTTGGCCAATTAGCTTGTTGCCAGATCCACATCTTGTAGCCTTTTGATTTAAATAATAGCACATTCGAATCGTATCATGATTCGAATAAAGCCCGCAATCAAATCTTATTATGATATGAATAATGCAGATATTCATATCATAATAAGATGTTATCATCCTGTCTTAGTAGCCATTAACCTAGGCCTCATATCTTCTTCTGCAAGTGACTTAACGCCAATTCAGTAGTTGACGAATTTTCACTCAGCCAAGGCATGTCGGTCAGATGCTCCAGATCTAAAAAAATCGAGTCGCGCAAAGACTCATCTGCAGCTATTCCTCAGCACCCTGTTATCATTTGCCGTAAAAAAGGGCTCTGAACCCTTCCTTAAACTCCTGATGGCAGGCTAGACAGTGGTTCTGTACCCGAGAAAACGCCTCGATTACTTCTTGGCCATCCGCCTGACGCGCCTTTTCGCCCATATCCCTGACGGCTTCATGCACCTGCCTGTTATATCCCCGGAAGCGTGCGGCATCGGTTCCCACAAAGCGCAATATACGTGTCTTTTCCGCGAATGGCGGCTCGGGGTGTTCGGCAATTAGGGGCGCGATTTCAGCTACCCGTTCCCAGTTTTCCCGGGATATAGCCTCAACAACCTCGCGCATGTTTTCATCAAGTTCGCGCATGATGGAGCGAAGCACTAGTTCCTCACTGGAACTTTTCTGTTCTCTCGCTGAGTGTTGAGAGACATTGTCAGCACTGGCCAAGAGCCAAGCCGACTGGGCTGTCAAGGCGAATTGTAGAACGATTTTGGTGCTGTATTGCCGCAAGGTCATGGTTATCTCCTGTTTTGACGAGCAAGTATTAGCAGGTTTCACGTGCCAGCTATGCTGTTGATGGCTCGGTCGCCTGTACCCACCCCCAGTCGTCCAGCAGCACGTAGAGCGCCGGGATCACCAACAGCACGAGCACGGTGGCACTGAGCAGGCCGAAGACCACTGAGATCACCAGTGGCTTGATGGCCGCCGCCTGAGTGCTGGTTTCTGCCAACAGCGGCAACAGCCCTGCGATGGTGGTGGTGGACGAAATCAGGATGGCGCGCAGCCGGTCGCGACTGGCCTGGCCAGCGGCCGCCACCGCATCCAGCCCGTGATCGCGGTGTGTCTTGATAAAGTGAATCAGCAGAATAGCGTTATTGACCACGATCCCCGCTAGAGAGGCCGCGCCTATCAACGAGGGCATGGAGAGGTAATACCCCATAAGTACATGCCCCCAAATAGCACCGATGAAGGCCAGCGGGATAGACAGCATGACGATCAGGGGTTCAACGTAGCTGCGGAACTGAAAGGATAGGATCACGAAGATACCCACCAGACCGATCAGCAGACCGCGGCCGATGGAGCCGCCGGTCTCGGCGGAGCTGGCTACCTGGCCCTCCAAGGAGAGCTCCACCTCGGGATGACGCTCGCGGAATTCGTTCAGCCAGCCGCTGCCGACGAGATCCTCAACGATGGCCTGACCACTGGCCTGACGCGCATCCACGTTAGCCTCCACGGTGACGGTACGCCGCCCATCGATGCGGGTGATGCGCGCCCAGTCGCGCCGCTCCTCGACGTTGGCTACCACTTCTAGGGGCACCCGGCGCCCATCCGGCAGGACGATAGTCAGATCGGCCAGGTCGTCCAATGAGCTCCTGTCAGCTTCGGCCAGGCGGATCAGCATCTCAACCTCTTGGTCGCCGATGCGCTGAGTGTTGGCGATCTCCCCCAGCAGCGCTGCGCGCAGCTGTCCAGCCACCTCTTCGGCGGTTAGCCCCAGGCCGTGGGCGCCCTCAGCCATAGAAAAGGTCAGTTGAGGCTTGCCTAAGCGCAGATCGTCGATGACGTTGTAAACGGCCGCGTAGTTGCCGAGATGCTCGCCTAGCTCCAGCGCTGCCGACTTCATAGCCTCCAGATTCTCTCCCACCAGGCGCACCTCCACCGGCACCCCAGCGGGGCCGAAGCCGGGCTTCTGAATAATCAATCGCTGAAGCCCCTCGATCTCACCGATAGCTTCACGCCAGGCAGCGGTCAGCTCCTCCAATGTCACTTGGCGGCGCTCGGCGGTCAGCAGGTCGACGATGACGGTGGCTACATGGGGGCCAGCCTCGCGCGCGCTGGGGTTGTGGTTGAAACGCACCTGGATCGCCTCAACCAAAGATGCTCCACCCGGCTGGTCCTGAGAGTAGCTGGCATTGAGCTCACGAATTGCCGCTTCGACTCGCTCGGCCACTGCCTCGGTACGCGCCAGCGGTGTGCCCTGGGACATCAGGATACGAGCCTCCAGCACATCGCCGTCGATATCCGGCATTGCCTCACTGCCCACGTGCCCCCCGGCTATGAAGCCGAAGGAGCCCAGCATAATGGCAAAAATGGCCCCCAGCACAGCATGCCGAAAACGGATTGCCCCATCGGCGAGCCGCCCTACCGTCTCGCGGAATCTGTCGAAATGCCGTTCGAAGGCGGCACGGAAACTTGAGTCTTGACCACTGGCGAGCCGCCCCACGCTGCCCTTTAGGTGGTGGGGTAGGATCCAGAACGCCTCGACGAGGCTTGCCGCCAGGGCAGCAATCAGTACCACCGGCAGCACTTCAAGCACCGCTCCCAGCTCACCGGCTAGGAAGGAGAGCGGGATGAACACCGCGACCGTGGTAAGAAACGACGAAAGTACACCGGGTAACACCTGGCGGGTACCCGCTACCACCGCTTCCACCGGTGAGGCCCCTTTAAGGGCGTGGACGGCAATGCTGTCGGTGATCACGATGGCATCATCCATGACGATGCCGATAGCCATCAGCAATGCCACCAAGGTGATCATATTCAATGACAGCCCGGTCAGGGCCATGACGATGAAGGCCCCCATGAAGGCCGCAGGTAGGCCCAGAACGGCCCACAGGGCCAGGCGTGGATGGAAGAAGAGGCTCATCACCAGCACCACCAACACCAGCCCCATCAAGCCGTTAGTCACCAGCATCTGCAGGCGGTCGCGAACGATACTGGTCGCATCTTGGGTCAGCGTCAGAGAGATGCCCCCGTCGAATCGTTGCCGTTCCGCCTCAACTAGCGCGTCTAAGGACTCCTTAACGGTAAGAGCATCGTCTCGCAGCGCTTTGCTCACCTCCAGCACCAGCGCCGGCTCACCGTTGAAGCGGATTCGCTCTTCAGCATGCTCACCGGTCTCGCTGATGGTGGCCAGCTCGCCCAATGTCAGTTCGCCGCCGCCAGCGTCGGAGGCCACTACCAGGCCGGCCAACTCGGCCAGTGAGCGGCGTTGGTCGGTGAAGCGCAGCAGGATATCGCGATTGGCGGTTTTCAGGGTTCCCAGCGGCAGATCAAGGTTTTGACCAGCCACTCGGCGCGTCAGCTCCTGTGCCGAGAGACCGTGCTGGCCTAACACCTCGCGGGGCACTTCAACCTGCCACTGACGCCGGGACTTCCCGTAGATCACTACCTCAGCCACGCCGGGCAGCGTCATGATCCGCTCTTCCAGGCGCAGGGCGTAGTCCTCGAGCTGGTGCATTGGCATGTCGCCAGACACCGCTACTGCCGCAACCATGTCACTGCGGTGAAGCTCCCTCACGACGGGTGAGTCGGCGCGGGCCGGCAGCTCGGTGATGGCATTCACCTCGGTGTCGATCTCATTCAGGAAGCGAATTGCATCGCCCCCCGCAGACATGGTTGCCGTGGCACTGGCCAGGTTGTCCTGAGCCACACAGCTGAACTCATCGAGAAACTCCACGCCTTTAACTGCATCGTGCAGGCGCCGACACACGGCGTCCTCGACGTCGGCGGCGCTGGCCCCGCGGTAGAGCACCTCCACTGACACTTCTACCGGGCGATAGTCGGGGAAAGTTTCACGCTTGAGGTGGGGCGCAGCGAAGAGGCCTGCTGCCAGCAGCAGGATCAGCAGCAAGTTGGCGGCGGTGGGGTGAGCGGCAAACCAGCGAATCATGGCTGCTCTCCCGCTGGCACTTTGCCCCGGGCCTGGGTGGCCAGACGCGCCTCGGCGGCCTCGTTCCGACGCACGGAGAGTGCCATTCCCTCGATGGCCGGCTGCAGGTCATCGAGCACCACCCGCTCGCCCGGAGTGAGGCCCGACTCGATCACCGCCAAGTCTCCCTGTTTAAAGGCTACAGACACCGGGCGTCTGACCAGGCGATCCTGCTCGTCGGCCAGATAGAGCTCGCCCTGGTGAAGCGCTGAAGCGGGTACCAGCAGCTGCGGCTCAGGGCTGGGGGCCGAGAGACGCACCCGAGTGTACATGTCGCGCTGTAATGGCGGATGGTCAGGTGGCCGGGCATCGCGCCAAGGCTCCTCAACCCTTATGACTACTCGCACTGCGCGGGTGGCCGGGTCGAGGCCGTTGGCTACACGCACCACCCGACCTTTCCAGCTAACCCCGGGGGCTCCGACCAGTTCCAGCTCAGCATCGATCGAATCCAGATCGATGCGCTCGCTTAGATCCAGGGTGCCGGGCTTAAGCTCGACTGGCGCCACACTGCCCAGGAGGCGTCGTACCATGCTGAAGGGAATGCGTGCCTCCACCTCGGCAGCCGTTAGGCTATCCGCCTCGAACAGCCGCTGGCCCGCACCCACGAAATAGTGAAGCTCTACGTCTATCTCACCGAGGCGCAGGTCATAGGGCGCCTCGAAGCGGGTATCCGCCAAGTCACGGCGCGCCTGAGCAAGACGCACCGATGCCCGCTCGCGCTGGGCTGGCAGCAAGGCCAAAGTATTCTCCAGAGTGGCCACCGCCTGGCGCTGCCCTACAGTGCTGCGACGTTGAGCATCACGCTGAGAAGTGGAGACAGAACCGGTGGCCGCCAGCCGTTCGATTCGTGTAAGTTCTTGCTCGGCGAGATCGAGTGCCTGGCGTTCCAAATCCAGCAAACGCCGGGTATTAGCCTCCTCGGCCTCGAGCTGTGTCAACTCCGCCTCGGCCTCGGCGATGGCCAGCTCGTAGCGACTCGGGTCCAGCGCCAGCAGCAAGGTGCCTTCGCGCAGCAGGGAGCCGCTCTCCAGATTCGGGTGGCGCGCCACCACTCGGCCCGAGACGTTGGCCACGGCCTGCCAGGTTTCGACAGGGCGCGCCACGCCGTGGCCACGTGCCTCGAGACGAAATGCCAGCGGCTGCGCCTCGATCACCGCCACCGCCGTGGGGAGCGGCGGCGTGTCACTTCGCTCCGGGGGCTGGCTGTTGACCACGAAGAAGACAAGCAGCACCATACCCATGGACAGGCCAACGACAACCGCCAATATGTGCCCCAAGCGTTGGGCTAGACCTATCATGAGTGATCACCTCGCTCTTGCAGAATACCGTGACAGTAAAGGTGGAACGTCCCCTCGGCCTGTTCGGCCATATGATTGATATTGCCGATAATCAGCGACTGCATGACCAACCCCTGGATGGTGCCGATGAACTGCGTGGCGGCCGCCTCAATATCCAGATCCCGACGTAGCTCGCCAGTCGCCTGCGCTTCGTTCAGCAATTTCTCGATCCGCTCACGGTAGCGAGACAGCAATGAGCAAACCATACGGCGGGCTGGTGTGGGTCTGGCGTGCTGCAACTGCCCCATCATCAGCCGGGGCACGCCCGGATGCTCGACGATAAACGTGATATGGGCATGGAACATCGCCTTGAGCACAGCCAACGGGCTGTTCGCCGAGGCAGAGGCTTTATCCAGCCGCTTCATCACACGCTCGGCCACACTACCGACGACCGCCTCCCAGATTGCGTCCTTGCTTGGAAAGTGGCGGAACAGCGCACCTTGGGTGACCCGCATGTGCTTGGCGATGCTGCTGGTGGTGATATTAGCTGGATCATCCTGCGCGCTCAGGTCGATGACCGCGTCGATAGTGAGCTCCCGGCGTTCTTCAGCCGTCAATTTACGTTTCTGAGTCATAATAAGCCTATAAGATAGTAATTGGTTACTATCTTATAGCGGCCCAGTCTACGACACAACCAGATTCTGATTGAGGGCGTATTCGATACGTAACTACATTCAGGTCGATCCGTCAGAGACCTGCACTGCGCCCATCTAGCCGCTGATTGAGAGCAAAAGGCCGCTCAGGCTGCAAGGCCATTGGCATGATATTCGTCACCAGGGCATTCAAGGATTCGCACGACTTGGCTGAATCGAATTTTTTCATCAGCCTTTCGTGAACCTCTCTCGGGATGTGAAGCAGCAGCTGCTTTGAGGCACTCGCCCCAACTTTTCCTGCCAACTAGGAAATACGGAGAGAGCGAAGCTTGTGCAGGTGTTCGTAAAACATCGGATACACCACTTAATCCGGATACCCAATCATTTTAAGTTTTGATTGTCGCGAATGAAGAAATCCGCAGCCTTTTTTAATATGTCATTGTCCCTAAGCGCTTGTTTCAGTTGACCATCAAGGAGTTGTATTTTCCGCTGGTCTTCCGTTAACGCTTTAACATTCACAGGTGTTTTGCCTTGTAATTCCGCCAGATATTGCACTTTCCATCTTGAAACAGCCGACTTGCATGCACCCGACATTTCTTCAATTTGTTTGTTGGTGTAGCCGTCTTCAATCATCAGTTTGGCGTATTCAAGTTTTTGCTTTGGACTGAATACGATATTGTCTTTTCGGGTCATGTAAACTACCAGTTAACTTTTTCTTATATTAAGCTATAAATCACTCCAGTTTCATTAAACCATTACAATGTGCTGGGTAATTTATGAGGGGATCCTTCAGCGCCCAGTCAGGGTTAGCCTGCTGATCGTTAATTTTAATCAATGATTTTTTTATTCGCATCCTCTCTCTCAATGAATTTCTGCAAACTCGCTAAAGTTGCTAGTGGGATAATGAAAGCTGAACAAATTAATAACTTAAGACAAAGGCGACCGTCCTTTCTGAAAGGCCAACCACACATACCAATCAATACAACAACTAACCAATCTGAAGCGCTCATAAATCTATCTCCTATAAAAAATTTAAAACCAGTATAAATGCTATTCCAATTAAGCAACCCCCTGATAGAATAAATTTGTGTAAGATTTCATCGAATTTAGTAGTAACTCAAGCTTCATCATCAACTGCCGTATCAAGCGCTACGCTTTAAAGAGCAGCGCTTGAAAGTCAACATTAAGGTAATCAGACTCTTTGTTTAAAAATGTATTTTCGCTAGTGAATGCAACATAAAATCCGCCAACCCCTTCGATATGAATGATGTTTTTTGCTAGCAAAGCGAAGGTGGCGTATTCAACATCGTTGAATTAATCAAAGAAAAAGCCTTTCAACTACTGGAATATTTCGCTTTCTTTATCGTTCCATCGACTTTCGTAAATATCACCAATCGAAATTTAAACGATGAGCAAAACAGAAATAAATAGGCTTTTACCCCTTGCATTAAAAAAAGTCGTGATATTCTGATGTTAACGCTGGGAATACCCCTAGACCTTTTATTTATTGATAGGTGATTTATGATCAGGTTTAATTTTATTGCTAACGGAAAAGTGAATGTGAATGGCGTTATCTTTGTTGGTTTAATGGCAGGTTCCACGCTGTACTTCAATTCGCTTTTGCTACCATGGTTGCACAATTCAATGGATGTGAGTCCTTTCCTTTTGTATCCACTGATGATTTACGCTTGCTTGTTCATGACAACGCCATTGATTAGCGGTTTTTTCATGACTTGGTTTGCTTATAATCATTTGGATTACGGGCTTTTACACGCTAGCGTATTTTCCTTAATCCATCTTGGTATTTGCTGTTACGCGCTGGATAACCCCAACACAGTGCGGTGCTTCGTCATAAAAGATCTGAAAGGTTCAGGTCGGTGATATTTTGCAGTATAGACAGGTTCCCTCGACTATCGGTTTATACCCCTTTAACAAAAGGTGCTTTTTATCGTTTTCCTGAAAGTCTGGTAATGGGTTGACTTGACGCCATAGTCTCTTGTTACATTCCTTGCCTATTGATTAAAAAGCTGTTCTACCGTTTTCATTGGTAAGAACATACGAATACGCCCATTATGTTCGCACAATACTTCAAAGCCGAACTTCGTATAGAACGCTTGAGCCGAATCTGTCAGACAGTCCACAACAATTGCGTATACCCTCATGTGATGATTCACTTCCCACAAGTACTTCAGTGCGCGAATTAGACTAATTTTTCCGAGCCCAGAGCCATGATACTCTTTGTGCACAGCTAATTGAGCCAAAAGAAAAACAGGGATTGGATACCTAGGAAGTTTCTTTGCTAGTTGGGCCGGCAATGTTTCTCGACTGATTGAACTCGGTGCAACACTATAAAATGCACAAATAGCGAATTTTTGATTTAACAGTGGGTGAGCACTAGGTAAAACCATTGTTCGGCTAATACCTGCTTGCATGTGCTTTGCAGCTTGAGTTTTGATAAATGTGTTTAGCTCTTGCTCACCACAGTCAAATGAGTCGCGGTCATGCTTTGATTTACTAAGTTCTACAAACTCTTTACCCCAACTCACTTGATATCACTCTTATCTGTAAATTTAACCGCTTCAAGCAAAGCTTGATTCGGTGCTTTTACTTTATTACACGCAGCCATAAACTCGTCAAAGACACTGTCTTTAACCATAATACTTTCATGCTCCTCAATAACATGAGTCGCATCTTCGTCCATAAGTCTCACTACATATTCAGTGAGACTTTTTAAACCAAGTAAAGCCGATGCTTTTTCGGCCTTTGCCTTGATCTCTTCATCAAGGCGGATATCTAAACGTGCCGTAGCCATAACCCCTCCTACGTACGGATACATTCCGTAACCTGAAAGATTATAGTGCAAATTTAAAGCACATTCAATTAGTACGGGAAGTTTACGGAACGAGAGAGAATATAACGCCCGGTTAAGGGGCAACCAACGCTACTACCAACTTTACGCATAGCACCGTAACCACAAAAATCAACGCACAGTAAAAATGCCACGCGTTGGTTGTCTCTTGAAGCGTTTGTTTATACATCGTGTTCTGTGAGCAATTGACGACAGTTACGAACTGTCAGAACTCGTATTTCGTGGCCTAAACTGTAAATAATGCGGTAATGACCAAAAATTATTTCACGGTAGTTTGTATGAGGCATTTCAGGAACCATTCGCCCCATTTATGGCATTGAGCCGAGTAAATCCGTCTTGTCGAACACATCATTGACCCACTTTTCTGCGGCTGGTGGGTTATCCAAAGTAATAAACTCTGCAGCATCACCAAGTTTTTGTAACACTAGAGGTGACCAAACTACTTTCATTTGATGAGGTGTCCCAGAACTTGTGAACGAGCATCTTCGTTTGATACACCTAAACCCGCAGCCAATTGAGCTTCTGCTGTACGTATTTCTTCAAGTAATTCGATTTTCTCTTGCATTGCTTCATACTCCGAAACGTCAAGAACAACGGCTACTCCTTTACCTCGTTGTGTAATAACCAATGGTCGACGAGTCTCATTGATCTGTTTAATAAATGATGCAACGCCAGCACGGAACTCAGACAAAGGCTGAATATCTTGATCAAGGTGAATACGGCTCATAACGAACTCCATTTAGTACAATTTAATGTACAAATAATAGTCCAATTGAGATATTCGGGCAAGGAATTGATTCTGTGTTATAACTCGACTTCTGCGTCGCTTAGCACGTTTAACATGATGAATATCGTGTGCCCAAGAGCGTAACGTTTCGCGCTTAATGGCGTGCATATTTCGGAGCATTCCGATCAGTCATTTCGGTTTAAACCGATCACTGATTCCGCGATTATCCGATCACTTTTAGCCTAACTCCGAAATCGGTGATCGGAATAGCGAAAACAGCGATCGGAATGTCCGAAATCCTACCTTTTTCTCTTTTAAATCAATAGCTCGCTATTCTTTACTTCTTAAACAAGAAAGTAAGGAAGCGACCATGACAAAAAAGAGAACTCCAATGAACAAAATCAAAGAGGTATTGTAAGCGCGTCATAAACCCCGCATTCTAATCACCTAACACGAATAATAAGATCAAGTCTCCAACCATAAGGAGGTTTGAAATGGGAAACGACGCACCAATCAAGAATGGCAAATGCTTATCGAACAATCTGAATCGAGTTCACTGTTGACACTCGCGTTTTGTGAGCTCAATGAACTCAATCCCTCAACGTTCTATGCCAAGCGCCAGCAACTCAACAAAACTGACGTATCTCTAGGCTTTGTCCGAGCTGAAGTCGTCGAAAAGACGACGAAGTATCAAGCTCAGAGTGCAACAGCTAACATGACGCTGCTCGTCAATGATGTTGAGTTGAGCATTGCGCAAGGCACGCCAGCGGCCTATCTTGCAGAGCTTATCGGTGCGTTGTCATGAAACGCATGCTCAGCGCTCCAGAGATTTACTTGTATCGTGAAAGCGTCGATTTCAGAAAGTCCATCAACGGTCTCGCTGCCATCCTAAATGGCTAGGGTACTCCCTGCGAAGGAGCAGGGAGGGGAATAGCCAAAGGTGCGATAGCACCTTAATGCGGTCTATCCTGTTGCTCGATGTATTGGCGGATCACCGTTAATGGCGCACCACCGCATGTTCCAGCAAAGTAAGAACGACTCCAAAGAACAATTCTTACCAAATGCCCCTGCTACATCATTAAACTCTCTGCGAATCCTCCTCGAACTGGTTGCTTTTAATGAGTTAACCAGTTTTGCAACGCTAGGTGTTTTCGGGGATGTCGATATTAGCAAGTGAACATGATCAGGCTCACCGTTAAATTCCTTTAACTCCGCATCAAAGCCAAAGCAAAGCTCCTTAAATGTGGCTTCAAGGCTTTATAAGTGCAAATCACCAAACACTTTCTTTCTGTATTTGGTTACGAAAACGATGTGTAAATGTAGTGAATAGCAACTATGCCGACCTTTATTAAATTCCTCACTCACTGATATTGCCTTTTTGATTTAAATGACTAGGGCCTGTTGATCTTTGCTGTTTATAATTCAGCCAACCCACATTGGCAGCCATATAAGGCAGCAAGCCAAGGCCAGTGTACTTGCATAATTCCGGGCTAATTTATCATACCTTGTTGCTACTG